>NZ_CP125945.1 GCF_030064065.1 Rothia sp. SD9660Na | reverse complement strand
AAGACGAAAAAACCAACTTCCCTGTGCCACTGAGACTTCCAGAGCCACCACCGAGGTGAGCCAGTTCCAACGACTGATTGACCGACAGACCCCACCGCTTCCCTGAACCCAAAAATGAGCTGCTACCGATTCCCTGGAGCCGGGGTGTTAGGCGGCAAAGCCACCGAACCGATTTTCAAGCCGTCCGCCGTGCCCCGGATCGTCCTGCAGAACCTGAGCCAAAAGCCCACCGAAAGACCCAAAATTTTGGGGCAAAACCAGCCCAAAAATTGCCCTTCCCGAGCACCCCCCCTTCTTAAGAGTTAAAAGGGAACCCCAAACTTCCGCGTGTTTACAGGACTTTTTGAGTTTCCCGTGTAGACTCACGTCTACGTCAAGTAGATGTACATCCACACGGGAAAATTTTGAGAGGGCAACTGATGGACTCAAAGCAAAAGCGTTACTACGTGGACTCCGAAACGGGTGAAGCCTACGACTTTGTAGCAGTGCCTCGTTCGCAGTCCAGGGGATTCAACAAGGGGAGGTTCTTCATGGGAATGTTAGATGCCTTCGATGACATTGCGAACGCAGATTGGCCGGACGGCGACTACAAAGTCTTCATCAAACTTTTGGGACGGCTGGACTTCGAGAACTACCTTCATCTCGATGTGAAAGCCCTAGCCGAAGAAATGGGGCGTGATAGGTCTGGTATCTCTCGCTCGATTTCACGATTCATCGACCGTGGAATTCTGCACCGCGGCCCGCGCGTAGGTCGTTCCTACACCTACCGACTCGACCCCGGCACAGCCTGGCGCGGTAAATCTGACGCACGCGAACGAATCGAAAAAGAGATTCGCGACCGCAAATGGAAAGTCCTTAACGGCGGTTCAAACAGATAACGGTAAAGGGTCGTGCTAGTTGCCCAGCACGACCCTTTACTTATGCCCTCAATCAGTGGCAAAGACAGTCGCAAATATCGCTAAAACGCCCAAAAACCCACTTCTAAGAGCCTAAAACCCTCAAAACGCGGGGAAACCCGACCTAGTCGATTCACACTAGCCGCCGAGCTAGCAGCTTTGCTGTGGGGCTGTTTCACCTACCCTTATGAATAAGCCTCCATGACGACGAAATCCACTCATGGAGCCAAACCGCTAAACACTTTGGCTTATCCATCAGCACTGTCCAGCAAAGAGCACAACGTGCCCGCAAGGAACGAGCCGAAGAATAAAACCAGCACTCTAAGATTGTCTAAAAGCATCTCAAGAAACCCCGCATACCCCCATGTGTGGGGTTTTTATTAATGGTTGCAGATGTTTATAGATGGCGTTTTATTGCCAGCTTTGCCCCAACCCAGTAAAAAAATACTGAGCTTGCAACTATGATAAGTCCACCGATTAAAGATGTCCACATTTTATATTTCTTTTCTGCTGAAAGTAGCCCATAAAAAAGGACACTATGGAAATTATGATAGTTGAACCAAAAATAACTAAATTTCCATCCATTAGATACTCACTTCACTACCTACAAAATTTTGAGTCCAGATAAGCTTCAACTGCAGCAAAACTTCCTGCCGCCCCCGCCAACGCGGCAACCTGACCAGAAGTAAATGATAGACCTCCTAAAACCAGCACAGAGCCAGGAGCCATAGCAGCGGCAGCAGCAAAAAGTGCAGCAGAACCAATACCAAAAATAACTGTCGCAACAGTCGTAGCACAGATAGACGCTCGCATCATTGCCTCACCGACCAAGACAAAATTTCCATTATGCATCTCAACAGTATGACTTCTACCATTGGAAATAAAGGTATACGACTCCCCATCCTTCAGGGCAGACAAGTTTGATGTTATTTCAGACCCCGAAGTATCTTGTATTTTCCCAGTAATATCTTGAAGATTTTCTTCGGCAGCATAGTATGACTTATCAGAAAAGTTTATTGATGTATTTTGTGCATTGGCAACACCAAACATGGAAGAACACATCAAAGATGCGACTATAGAGCCGGTGATTATATTCCTTGTAATAGTCATCATTTACCCTTTCACCCCAGAGCATCTTCACTCTGGTGATTGGCGACACTTAAACCCAACCACACACACTTTAGAAAATCAACTTACTAAATCACAAACTGATAACAAATACAACAAAATCCCTAGTCAAACCCACACTAAAAACTATCTGTAACATCCACCCGTCAGGGGGCTAGGCGGAAACACCGCCGACCCTGCCCCAGGCCGTCCGCCGTGCCCTGACGGAGCGCTGCCCAACCCAACCACCACACCAAAAAACGGCCACAGCCCAGCAGGTAGTTGCGCAGCATTCCCCCTACCCAAAACCCTGTTTTCTTATTATGAATAACTCATAATAGAAATACCTTAGTCATTGGATGCATGAGGTGTGCCCGAAAAATCCAGTACCCAGAACTGGGAGTAGTCACCGGCGGTTTTTGCCTTCAGCCCAAGGGCAGGAGGCGCACGTTTTTGTCACGGGGCGGTAGCCCAAACCGTGTTTGGCATACGTGCCTGTCTTTTCTTCTTCTGTTTGCCTGTACTCTGCTGGACTCTTCTTAGGTTGTGTATTGGTCTTGACTTGGTTCGTCTCTGGTCTTTATTTCCTTGATTGGTTTTCTGTGTTTTGGCTGGGGTTCTTCTATCTGTTCGTTCTTTGGTTTTCTTGCTCTTGTTCGTCTTGGGTGTCGTTCGTGTAGTCCGGGTTCGTGGGCTCTCTTGGTTGCTGGTTCTCAGGTCTCCGGGGGGGGGTATTTGGTGCTGGTTTTTGGTCTTGGGAAACTGACGTCGTAAGTCAGCAGCGTCCGTGATTCTCACGGGTTGGTGCACCTCGGTGCCACACGTGTGTTTCATTTTTCTGAATGGAAATTTCTTTCATGTCTGAATCTGCATATTTCCCCTTGTCAGCTCCTGTTCTCTGTCGTGTGGGTGGGGTGTTTTTCTTCTGCTGTTGCTGCTTTTGTGGTGTCTTGGTTTCCCTGTGGTGTGTTCCGGTGTTCTTTCTCTGGGTTCTTTTGCTTGGTTGTGGTGGGTGTTTTCCTGGTGTGACCTGGGGTTTTGTTGGTATTCTGGGGGTAGTTTTCTGGTAGTTCGTGTTCTGCGGGCTGGTTTTCCCTTCGGTTTTGCATATGCCCTTCTGCGGCCTTCTATGGGGGTTCTAAGCGCCTAAAATCGTTTGGGCGTCTCCTAGTGCCACTTTGGGGGTAAAAGGCGCTCAGGCAAGCTTCTATGGCTTCTAAAGGGCATATAGGCACCCGGAGGCCTCTCAATACGCCCTCCTAAACCACCACAACCCCACCACACTGTTACCCAACGCGGGGGGGCTACCGCCGCCCCCCCGCACCCCCTTGCGCAAGCGCGGCGCTTGACCCGACGCTTTGCATTTCGCTACGCGACTGACGGCGCAGAACGCCGTCCGCCCTACGGGAATACAAAGCCCTGAATCCGTGAGCAAGAAACAGCACC
>NZ_CP125944.1 GCF_030064065.1 Rothia sp. SD9660Na | reverse complement strand
GAGTTTTCTCGTGGCCCGATGAGTGAGGGTGAGGTTGCTCAGATTGCTAAGTCGATTGCTTCGTGGGTGTGGACGCGGATTACTCCTGAGCAGACGGAGGCCAACCGCAAACGGTGGGCAGAGAACCTAAAAAAGGGACGCACTGCTAGAAAGAACTCTCTTATAGAAGAACTAAGAAAGATTGATGATGGTTGCTGAAAACCCGGTGCGTCGTAAAAAAACAGCGCGAGAGTTAGCAGAGAAGCTGGGTGTCAGTGTAAGCACTGTTCAGCGTCTGATGGCTGAGCCTCGTGACCAGTACTTAGCCCGCGCGAATGCCAAGCGTGAGCAGGTCGCGGAACTCCGTGCGGAAGGGCTGAGTGTACGAGTTATCGCCGAAAAGTTAGAGATTTCCAAAAGCACTGCTGGACGTTATGTTCAAGAATACGAAGCAAAATCCAAGCAGCCTAGCGTGACTTAAGTACTGATTTTTGGGTTCCATACACCCTCAAGCTGTTTTACCTAGTACATGTCAAAGATGGGTACCTAAAAATAGGTACCCATCTTTGACATGAATAGTTTAGTTACGTTATTTTTGCTTTTTTGACTTGATAGGCAAAGCGCCTATAAGCCCACCGACTACGGCCCACAGCAAGCAATATCCCCAGCTAAAATCTATATCTTTAGCATCATTCACACTGGCGTATCGCGAAGTCGTTATGTTGTACTCAGCTCTAAGCCAATAAGCTACAGCTCCGACGAGTGCGAAGACCAAAATCATAATTATTTTTTTCATCAGCTGAAAGTTTTCCTACTAAGTTGCTATAGAACGCAGTTTTCCACAACTCCCTTTACGCCGAGCACTTTTTGGAACTGTTCAGCTCCTTCCTTGCCAAGCACTTTTAGGAGGGCGTCTTCGCTTTTGCCCTGGATAACTTCGTTTACGGCATCAGCAACTGATATAACTCCGCCAGCAGCTTTAATCCACTTCCAAGCATTCACGCCAGGAACTACGATTGTTAATGCGTCTGCAATGGCAAGGATGCAATCAGTAGCGGCGATAGGGTCAAAACCACTAGCAGCAGACCTCAAAGAGCTTGACCGTACAGGGTTTCTATTAGGTTCTGGAGTGCTAATGTCTTTATCAATTATTTCTTCAAGAGCTGCTTCTACTCGAGGATCAGAAGTGGGCAAACCCTGCAACGCAGTAGGCAGTTCATGATAAGCATTAACGATTTCTTGAAGAGCTACAGCGGACTCTACTGCTTCTGGAGCATATCCACGAGATTCAGCTTCTGCCCGGACTGATTCTAACGACTGCACAGGCAAATCGGCAGGAGTAACCTCTGTATTTTCTGCTGCCGAAGAGACAGCAACGGAGTGCGGCTCATCAGCTGAAGCTGCTGTAAGACTTGTAGTCGTAAGCGTAAGGCCAAGCACAAAAGCAGTAGTTACTGAAGCAGTTTTCTGAAGTAATGTCGCCATTGATTACTCCCAAGTTAAGGCAATTTACATCACCCTCAATTTTACCAAGCAAGCTTCTTATTATCAAGAGGTCCTGCACAAACCTTAGAGGCCAACCCATTCACCATGCGGCGTAGAGATTTACTTTTATATCCTCTTGGTGCTGATACGCGGAGCATAAGCCCCCAGATCACACCCGAGTCAATGGGTGGCGCAAGCGCCATCGCGTAGCGACGCGAAGCGCCCTTGACCGGGGGTGTTCAGGGGCTAAACTGCGCCGTGTAGCGCCAAGAGGAAGAAAAGAAAAAGGCTCCTTTTACTCAGCGTAGCGCCCCGAAGAAATCGGGCTAGACCTGGCGAAAAAAGCACTTAGGTTACCTAAGTAGATAGCTTGCTCCGCCCGGTGCTTAGATGCCCGCGCTATTTATGAGTTACTCAAAATGCAACTTCCTGAGTCATTGGATGCATGAGGTGTGACGAAAAATCAGAGCGCAAAACCGACTGACCGATGACACAGAAACCGGATTACAGACGTAATCCGAAGTGCACTTCAATGCCACAGGTGTGTAGATTTTCCCGCTCACTTTCTGAGATAAACACAGGCAGAAAGACGCGCATTTTTGTCACAGCAAGAGAGGGGCAAACGAAGTTTGGCATACGTGCCTGTCTGTCTGTTTCTGCTTTTGATTCCTGGGGTGCCTGCTACTCTTATCGGCTCTCTCTTCACCCATGCTCTTAGCTGAGGCTTCTTCTCTTAGTGCCCCTTGTACCTTGGGTTAGCTGTTAGATACTTTTGGGCTCCTGCCTGATTTCGGCATGAATCTACCCTGTGTAGCCCCTACCGTTTCTTTTCTTCACACTCTTCAACTCTCAACTCCGCACCTGGCTTACCCCTGCCCCCTCAACCCCACCAGCACCCAAGGACGGTACCGTGAGAAAAAATCACGAGAGAAAGAACCCCCCCCCGTCATGAAGATTGAAATCACCCTGTTCGATCAGGCAGAAGAGAACCCCACCGGGGAAGTTATCGACCTTGCTTTCACTGAGCACGGTTGCCTGGACACTGAGACCGTCCGAAGCATTGTTCAAAGCACCGCGGGGCGGGTCGTACTGCAAGAAGTGAGCCTAGGGCTTTAGAGCAGCCCTAGTTGAGGGTGAGAGTTTGGGCTGGGTTGAGGAGTCGTTGAAGCGGGTTTCTTCGGTGGTACAGGAGGTGCTGCCGGGGGTCGAGGTAGGGCTTGAGCGAGGGGTGGGAGGGTAATTACCTGATTAAATAATAAGGTAGTTGGGACACGCCGGGGCAAATCCAACCTGGGACACCCCCACCATGCTCTACTAGAAACCATGACCTTCGAGAACGTCTTCACAGACCACTGGCTACCCGCCAAACCCCTGTGCGCTGACCGCAAGAATGGCAGCTACAAGCGCCAAACCCGCGCCCGCGCTCTCGAACACGCCTACATCGAAACCAACCCACTGGCCATGCAGTCCCTCATCGTCACCGACCACGACGGGGCAGACGCCGACTACATCGCAGACCTAGCAGGCCTCCCACAACCCTCCTGGGTAGCCATGAACCCCCACACCCGTAGCGGGCACATCGTCTACGCCCTCAAAGCCCCTGTCTGCCTGACCGATGCAGCACACCGCGCCCCAGTCAACCTGCTGGCCCGCGTTGAGCAAGGACTGACAGACGTTCTCGGCGGGGATATCGGCTACGGCGGGAGAATCACCAAAAACCCCACCCACACCGCCCACATGCCCCTCTGGGGCGCCTCAGAAGCCCTCTACGGGCTCAAAGACCTTGCTAAGGCTCTTGGGGACGTAGGAGCCCTCCCAGCGCCTCACAGGAACGCTCAGACGGTTCTAGACTCCACGGTGGGCAGGAATGTCGCCCTCTTCAATCTCACCCGCCAGTGGGCCTACAGGGCGCGTTTACGCTACACGGACTTTACGGAGTGGTCAGAGACGGTCTACGCCTTTGCTTCGATGAAGAATGCTTCGGTGATTGCTGAT
>NZ_CP125943.1 GCF_030064065.1 Rothia sp. SD9660Na | reverse complement strand
CGCACTGAGTACGCCCACCGCAAGCCGGTAGCCTACGCTCACGCCATTACTGAGGGCCTGCGTATCGCGGTAGACGGAGATAAGGGTTATTCCGGGCTTATCACTAAAAACCCGCTACACGCCTCCTGGGGGGCTTATCAGTTCCACACCCGCCCCTACAGCCTGGACGAGCTAAAAAGCGCTCTAGAAGCCGATGAGTGTATGCCAGGGCCACGCTGGCGCAAGACTAAGAGACGGAACGTCACCGGATTAGGCCGGAACTGCTCTATTTTCGATTCTGCGCGCCTGTGGGCCTATCGGGAGGTACGGAACCACTTCGGGGACCCTGATGGCCTAGAAAGGGCCATTTTGGCTCATGTAGCGGATTTAAATTCTGAGTTTCCTGAACCGCTTCCGGCTAAAGAGGCTGAGCAGATAGCTCTGAGCATTGCTGGCTGGATTGTTCGAGAGTCCAGTCTGTGGGCTGATGGGCCGGCAGTTTATGAGGCTAATTTCGTGGCTATTCAGTCAGCAAGAGGACGCAAGGGAGGGCCTAAGAGCGCCCGTCAGAAGAACCAAGCCCAAGTAAATAAAAACCGTTCGAAGATTCTGGAGGTACTCAATGGCTAGCAATTACGAGCGTATAGACCGCAAAGGCGTTTCTATCTCCGAGCTGTCTAAGAGAACCGGCCTATCAAAGGCAACCATCGCCCGACATACTTCCCTGAACCGTGAAGAATGGCTACTGCAAAAAGCTCAAGAAAGGGAAGCTATTCGGGCATATCATGACGATGAAGGCCACTCCTGGACAGAGACAGCTAAGCACTTCGGTCTGGCCCCTGTTACCGTCCAACAACGTGCCCGCCGTGCCCGCAGGGAACGAAACGAAGAAAAGCGGCATGAAATTTTCAATATACTTTAACTCTGCCGTTAAATATCTTTATCTTCTTAGCAGCGCAATCAGAAACAGTAGCTATTTTTTCTTCAATGTGGATGCTCAAAAGAGCAACCCCAGGACAGTATTTACCACCGACACCTGCTTCGATTCCTGCAGATTCTAAGGAATCTGCATAAGAAGCAAGCTCAGAAACAGAGTTATCTATAATCCATCTAGCACCATCAGATTCTTCTGGAAATATCTCTATTGGAGGAGAACCCACCTCTTTCGCTCCCATATTACGCAACATTAGAACTACAGATTTTTCAGTATTCGTCATGGACAACCAGCAGGTTCTTTCTGAGGAAAGGCAGTAATGATATTATTTGTATCTTTCCCCACAGGGATTCGTGGGTAATACCTATCTCCAATTAGTCCGTTAGAGTTCCTAATTTCAATCACTCCGATATATCTAATATCATTCTTATCTCCCAGGCATGACTTCTGGGGAGATTTCAAAGATTCTTCAATAGCAAAACTAGCAAAGTCCCTCCAGTTTCCACCTACCCGATTTGCCAAGGGCTCCCAATGTTTTTTGTGCTCAAGCTTTATATGACGATATCCAAATCCATTATTTCCACATCTTAAATTTGGCTTCCTTAAAAATTCAGGTCCCATTGGTGTACTACCAGCCGTATACTGATGCACGAGTTTATCACTTGGATCTTTTATTCCGCAGGCAGCCCATGTTGGCCCAGAAAATCCATCTTGAGCTTCGAAACTGCGAAGTGATATTCCTGTTTCATTGTTTTCACCAGGCTCATACACCACTTCACTCCCATCTGGAGCTATATAAACAGCAGAAAATTTATCTCCGTCATCAGCAAATACTGGTGAATTTGAACCAAGAGAAGCACCCAAAGACAGGCAAGCAATAGCGAATCCCGCTGAAACTTTCTTTACAAGAGTCATTGATCTTCCTTTCGTCCCAGAGCGTCTTTGCTCTAGTGATTGGCGTTATATCAACTCAATCATGGCAAACACAATCAGTCAACTTACTACATCACAATTCAATAACAAAACCTGCAAAACACCTAGCCAGACCCATCAAACAGACCTGTGTAACATTTTCCGTCAGGGTGCTAGGCGGCAACACCACCCCACAAGCAACCAAGCCACCCGCCGAGCCCTGACGGAGCACCGCCCAACCCAACCACCACCCAACTACACACCCCTAAAAAACGAAGAACCACCACCCAACACCTCAGCCCTCACCCGCGCAACCTCCTCAACACACCTAGCCCGCTCCATCTTCGCCACCTGCTCCCACTCAGCAGCCCGCACCTGCCACTGACCCACCAAAGCCTCCAACTCAGCCACCCGCTCAGGCAAACCACGCGCACCACGAGCAACCTCCAAACTCCGCCCCCGCGCCTGCACATACTGCTCCTGAAACCGAGCTGCCACAGCATAAGAACGCTCTAGCTGTCTCTGCTGCTGCCGAACCTGCTCTTCTAACTCAGCAATCTTCTTCCGCAATCCTTCGACTTCACCAGCGATCTCCTTGCGCGCCTTACGCACCTGCCGACCCACAGCCACCATCTGCTCATACTCGGTGTGCTCCCGGTTCGACTGCACCCAGGTAGCAATCTGCTCAAAAGAACCCACAACCTGCGATAGGTGCACAAAATCCTGCGGTGACATCGCCGTTTCTATCGGCACGCTAGCGCTCTCCCCGTTGACTGGCCCGTACTCGGCTTGGGCAAGCTGAACCAGCACCCGCCCCAGTATGTGGGCTATCTCAGCCCGTTCAGCACGGGGAATTTTGCGGTCGTTGAGGCAAAATCCCAATTCCTTCAACAGGTGAGGAATTACGCGTGCAGGGTCAGAACGCAGATAGTCCTTCATCTGCTCTTTGCTCGGTTTGATATAGCGGATAACGGGGGTAGGTTCGGGGGTAATTTCTACTGGGCTCGCGTGTATCAGCCGTACTGGGGTATTGGTTTCTTGGGCGTATTTGCGGTGGGCGGCTGCGTATTTTCGGCAGGTGTCGGTGCAGTAGATGGGTGGGCGGCCGGGGCCTTTTTCGTAGTAGAAAACGGTGTGGCAGTAGGGGCAGGTGCGGGTTTCTTCGGCGGGGGTGTGAGGTGGTGTCATAGGGGCTATTTTATTTCGTCATGTCGATATTGACGACAGGCGAAAACGAGATACTACTTCCTGAGTCACTGGGTGCAAGAGGTGTGACGGTAATCGGCGCTTTGCGCCGGTGTCGTCGGCGCACATGTTGTGCGCGCGGTTTTACGCATGAGACCAGCGGGCCGCGCAAAAACATCAAGCAGAAGGGCGCGAGGAACGAGTGCAGGAGAGCCTGAGATTTTTTGCGCGGTGGTTCTGCGTCGATTGATGTGAAACCGGCAGGGGTGGAGCAGGGTTAGGTGCGTGTTTTTGTCACAGGTTGGGGAGAGCCAAATGAAGTTTGGCATACGTGCCTGACTGTCTGTCTATTTCTTCGTCTTCTGTTTGCCTGCTTGCTCTTCTTAGGGTGTGTAGTGGTCTTGCTGTGGGTTCTTCTTCTGTTCGTTCGTTGCTTTCCTTGATCTTCTGCGTCTTGAGTGTCGTTCACTCGGTCCTAACTCTTGGATTCTCCTGGTTGCTGAGAGGTATTTCGTGCTGGAGCCAGTAAAACCGGGACAACTGTACTGGGCGTGCAGTTCAATGCCACAGGTGTGTTGCATTTTTCTTCGTACTTTTATTTTCATGCCTTCATCTGCATATTTCCCCTTGTCATAGCCTGTTATGTGCTTCTTATGGTGGTTAGGTTTCTGTTGCTGGGGGTGTTCTTTAGGTAACTAGTTTTCATCTGGTGTGTTCTGTCTCTGAGTTCTTTTGCTGGGTCTGGGTGGGGTATTTTTCCGGCGTGACATACAGTTTTGCTGGTATTCCGCAGGTCATTTCTCCTTGGTTCGTGTTCTGCGGGCCGTTTTTTCGTCCGGTTTTCACGCATACCCTTCTACAGCCTTCTATGGGGTTCCCTAAGGGCCTAAAATCGTTCGAGTGTTCCTAGTGCCACTTTGAGGGTAAAAGACGCCCAGGAAGGCATCTGTGGCTTCTGGGAGGGTCTGTGGTTCTGGCTGTCACCATCGGGGCGTCGTGCGAGTGCGTACAGGGGGCGCCTGGACGGGCGAAATATCTGACTTGGTTCGGATGAGATACTTTCATCATGATGGAAGTTATGACAGGATAGGGGCATGTCCGAAGTCTTGTCTTGGGAATCTGTCTGGCTCCCGCGCTATCCTTACGTCACCGACTCCTTTGCTGAGGGTATTTGGCGAGAAAAACGCGCCAAGGCACTATCCCGGCGATACGTAGAGCTAAACCCCAAAGCCCTAACCAACATGCTCTGCGTGGATATCGACGGCCCTGACGCGCTTCTGAGGGCTGGCTGGTGTACCGGCTACCGACCTAACTGGGTCGTAGAAAATCCAGTGAACGGCCATGCTCATGCGATTTGGCTTCTTGCTTCCCCCATTCCG